>NZ_PNCZ01000060.1:0-29147 GCF_005887425.1 Pseudoalteromonas sp. S2721 | reverse complement strand
ATGATTTAGATGTCGATGACATCGACTTATTACTTGATGAAGATGCTAGTGATGAGCAGGACTCTGACGTTGATGATGAGCTTGAAGAGCTTATTCAGCAAACAAATGAGCTGAAGCAAGACACTGAAGCACAGATATCAGATTTAAGTCATGAACAGAGTGACAGTGCAGAGCATGATGAGAATCTACAAGAGTCGCTAGAAGATTTAGCCGATGCTGATCAAGCGGTTGATGACATGAATGTTGAATCGATAGCATCAGAGTTGGTTGATGATACGGATGATAATGACGAAGTTGATATCGATGAAGCGCTTAATCAAGAGTTTAATGAAGATAGCGATGAGCAATTAGATGAAGATGATAGCCTTGACGAGTTTGATGATCCGTCACTGAAAAGTGTCGATGAGTTATTAAATGAAATTGGCGAAGAAGATGATTATGTTGAAGCTCCAGACTGGTCAATTGATGAACCAGAGCAAGACATAGAAGAAGTTGAAATTGATTTAGGCGATGATCCGCTAGCAGATGAAGACCTAACTGATGAATTTGATTTAACCGCCGACGAAGAGCCATTACAGCATGATACGGTGACTCCTAGCCAAGAGTTGGAAGAGTATCCAGAGCTTGAGCTAGATGAAGCCGGTTTTGAATTGGATGAATCTGATGAAGACACTTCTAATGAGTTAGATGAAGATGCACCATTACAGTTAAGTCAGGCAGAGCAAGACCTTGCTAATTCATTAGCAGCGGGTAATGAGCTTGATCAGCTAGACGATGATTTTGATGATGAGATCTTGCTTGATAATGAATTTACAGAAGATGATGTTCTTGATCCTGAGGACGACTTATCGGATCAATCACAGAGTGAAGGCGCAACAGAGTTAACGAGCGAAGCGCCAATTGACGATGAGGTGGCTGATAGCCAAGACGAATTAGAAGAGTTCCCTGAATTCGAATTGGACGATATTGAACTTGATGATGCCAGAGAAGCTGAACAAACATTGGCTGATATCGAGTCTAATTTAGCTGACGAGGTTGATTTAAGTGAGCTGTCAGACGATGAAATCGATGATGATTTTATGGCTGACCTTACTCAAACAGACTTTGATGCGCTGTTAAATGAACTAGCAGAGCCAGGCGAAGCTGATATTGCTGATGCCAGTGAGTTCGATGTTGATTTTAATGCGCTATTAAATGAAGACTTACAGGGTGAAAGCGAACAGCCAGTTGCACCTGAAGTAGAGGCATTAGATACTGAGGAGCAAACTACTTCAACGGATGAGTTTGTAGATATCGATTCATTACTTGAACAAAGTGACGATGAAGCACTCGACCATGAACCTTATGATGAGGTTGATATGGATGTAGGACTGAGTGATTTTAATGACTTACTAGCAGGTGATAACCCAACTGATGTTGATGCCGAAAGTGGTGGTTACTCAGCAAAACTGGACTTAGCTCGGGCATATATCGAAATAGACGACTTTGATGCAGCGCTGCAAGCCATTGAAGATGTTATTGCCAATGGCCCAGAGGAAGTGCAAGAAGAAGCACAATCACTTAAAGCTAAAATTAGCGAGTAATAAGTAAAACTAACCAATAATAAACCGAGCTAACTTCAACTAGCTCGGTTTTTTGTATCTAAGCGAAGGTTATTGCTTGTCTTGTAAGCGACGAGTTTTGAAATCAGACTCGGCTTTCCACTTAGGCCAGTCGCCGTTATCAGCAAGTTTGGCAGCAATATCAACTATCAGTTCGATATCTTGCTCAACACCACCCATAGACCAATCTGCTGAATAGTCGTCAGCTTCTTTATGATATTTGTGCGCGATGTAATTTGGATCTGTATCACCTAAACTCATAAACAATAAGCTAGGAACCCCTTGCTTAGCTAGAGAGAAGTGATCAGAGCGGAAGAACAAACCATTTTGAGGACGCGGGTCCATTTTTACATGACGACCTTGTGCTTTCGCTGCATCTGCAAGGTAGTCTTCCATTTCAGACATGCCTTTACCGTATTGTAATATGTAGTCAACGCCGTCTAGCACGTTCATACCATCAATATTAAGCAGCGCGACCATTTGCTTGGTTGGTACAATCTCGCCAGTTGCGAATTGCTCTGAGCCAATAAGCCCTGTTTCTTCAGCCGTAAAGTTGGCAAAGATAATAGAGCGTTTAAATGGTTTTTTCTTATGCATTTCAGTAAGGATACGGGCTATTTCAACCGTTGCTGCGCTACCTGATGCGTTATCAACAGCACCATTGTAGATTTTCACACCGTCATCAGTTTGCTTGGTGCCAAAGTGGTCCCAGTGCGCACCAATTACAATGTACTCATCAGGAGTTTCGCTACCTTTAAGCGTTGCAACAACATTATGCGATTGCGCTTGAGAGATATCACTTTTCAGTGTCAGCGCTGCTTTCGCTTTTAAGTCGACAGGTTTAAAGTCAGCTTTTAGTGCGTTGGCTTTTTCAGTTTGATAATCAAGGCCTGCTTGAGCAAAAATTTCATTTGCCGCTTGCTCATCAATCCAACCCATTACAGGGATGTCAGAAGCATTTTTATCTTGGTCGATTAAGGTATATTTGCTACCCGTGTTCGAGCTTTCTACAACGCCCCAAGGGTATGCGGCAGGAGCCGTTTCGTGAACGATAAATACTGCTTTTGCACCTTGGCGAGCACCTTCTTCATATTTGTAAGTCCAACGACCGTAGTAGGTCATAGCATTACCGGTGAAAAGTGCGTCGTCTTGGGTGGCAAAACCAGGATCATTAACAAGCACGATAATTGTTTTGTCTTTTACATCAATATCTGCAAAGTCATCCCAATTATATTCAGGTGCATTAATACCATAGCCAACAAACACAACATCAGAGCCATCAATGTTGATCTCAGGGTTAATTTGTTGGGTACGGGCGGTAAAATCACTGCCAGCATTAAAGCTTAAATCACCCACTTGTAAGGTCATGTTTTGATCTGGAGTGAGTTTTGCCATGGTAACTGGCTGTAAAAACTCGCCATTAAAACTACCGCTTAAGCCGAGTTTTTTATATTCATCGGCTAAATAGTTAATAGTTAGCGTTTCTCCTTCAGTTAAAGGGCCACGGCCTAAGAATTCATCAGAGGCGAGGGTTTTAATATGTGAGCGTACATTGGCAATGTTTACGGCTGCATTGCTTTCAGCGTTTGGTTTATCAGTGCTTGTTGTTGGTTGCTCAGAGCAGCCAAATAAACCAATTGCAAGTGCCAAGCTTGCATACTTAAGGTGAGTTGTCATAGTTTTTCTGGTTGATTGCACAGGGTTTCACTATATGGGACGCGAAGGGGGGCTGTCCAGAAAGAGTCTACAAATAACTAATTATTCAGGATGAAAGGGTAATAATGCACCTTTCATCCTGTCAATTTTACCACCACGCTTTTTCAATGGCGGTATCTTGAATTTTAAATACCTCACCAACTAACGGAGTACTCAGTGATACTTGCTCCTGTCCCGCTTTTTTAGCGACACGTTTAAGTGGATCATACCAAGCATGAAAGGCGAGATCGAATGTACCATTATGCACTGGCACCATCACATCACCTTGTAAATCGAGGTGAGCTTGTACTGATTGTTCTGGTGTCATGTGAATGTCAGCCCAATCTTTGTCGTAAGCACCGGTTTCAATAAAAGTGATATCAAATGGCCCATAGCGATTACCAATTTCTTTAAAGCCAGCAAAATAACCAGAGTCACCGCTAAAATAAAAGCGCTTGTCATTTACTTTAATAGCCCAAGAGCCCCAAAGGGTTTTATTGCCGTCTGTTAAACCTCGGCCAGAGAAGTGCTGGGTTGGTGTAAATACAATTTGGCCATTAGCCATATTTTGCTCTTGCCACCAATCAAAACTATGGACTTTTTGTTCATCAACTCCCCATTTTTTCAGGTCGTTTTCGACTCCTAATGGCACATAAAAAGAATCTGTTTTATCAACAAGCTGTTTAATCGCCGCTTTATCTAAGTGGTCATAATGGTTGTGCGAAATAAACACTTTAGCAATATTAGGTAACTCTGCAATGCTGATAGGTGTTGGCTGAAAGCGCTTTGGACCCATGAATGAAAAAGGCGAAGCGCGCTCTGAAAATACCGGATCAAATAGCCAGTATTCACCATACACTTTCGCTAAAATAGAGGAGTGACCTAATTTCACAAAATGCACTGTGTCATTAGATAAACGCTCAAGCTGAGCATGAGAAACAGAATGCATAGGCAGTTCACCTGTTGGCTCTGCATCAATTTTCTTTTCAGTAATAAAGCGTTTGAAGATACCTAGCGTTTTCTTAAAGCTGGGTCTTTCTACCTCAGCAGTATTGTGGAACTTGCCATCAGATAATTGCGCAGAGTGGCTGTTATCACTCACGCCTTCAGCGGCTAATTGATTATTCATAATAAACACTCCTATCACGATGCATAGAGTGGCGATTGCGAGCCATTTTAGAAATTTCATATCGTCACCATAAGTAAACTACACGGTGTAGTTTTTCATGGTTTGCTATAAAAGTAAACTATCTAGTGCATTTTTTATTTTTGCGTTACACTAGTAACCCTTATCGGAGGGGTCCATGAAATTATCACAGAGAAAACGATTAGATATTTTGAATGCAGCTGAGACATTGTTTTTTCAGCAAGGTGTTGAGCATACCAGTATGGATCAGGTTGCAAGCTTAGCGGGTGCCTCAAAGCGTACCGTATATAATCACTTTGAAAATAAAGATGTGTTGTTTCAAGCCATTCTAGTGTTTATGTTTGAAAAAGTCCGCCAAGAGCAAGCGGTTGTATTTGATGCTGCTGTGCCAATTGCAGAGCAGCTAACACGCATTGCTGAGAAAGAAGTGGCACTTTTGACCTCTGAAGAGTTTTTAAAAGTAGCGAAAGTCGCTTTCATGCAGATGTTACAGCAGCCTGATTTAGCAAAATCATTAGCCAGTAATAACATGGGCTGTATGCAAGATCTGGTGGCGTTTTTAGAAGCGGGTGTGCAAGCACAGGTGTTAACGATTGATGATGTTGAGTTTGCAGCAAAACAGTTTGTGTATCAGTTAAAGTCGCTGATCTTTTATCCGTTGCTGTATGGCTTTGAGCGCCAAGAAGGCGACTCAGATAAGAAAGTAATAAGCGAAACTGTAAAAATGTTCTTAGCGCGTTATGGGCGCTGATATTTTGGAACATAAAAAAGCCCGCTTAATGCGGGCTTTTAAATAATTATAAAAGTATTACTTTACTTCTTTACCAGCTGCTTGTTGGTCAGCATGGTAGCTTGAGCGAACAAATGGACCACAGGCCGCATGTGTAAAGCCAATTTCGTCTGCATAATCTTTTAAAGCATCAAACTCTGCTGGCGGCACATAGCGTTTAACCGGTAAGTGGTGCTTAGAAGGTTGTAGGTATTGACCTACTGTTAGCATATCAACGTTATGCTCGCGTAAGTCACGTAACACTTCTTCGATTTCGCTAATTTCTTCACCTAAACCTACCATCAAACCAGATTTAGTTTTCACATCTGGATGTGCTTCTTTAAAGCGGCGTAACAACTCAAGTGACCATTTATAGTCAGCACCTGGACGCGCTAATTTGTATAAACGCGGTGCTGTTTCTAGATTGTGGTTAAATACATCTGGCGGCGTCTCGATTAAGATATCAAGGGCTCTGTCCATACGACCACGGAAATCAGGTACTAGAATTTCAATCGTGATTTCTGGGTTATGCTTACGAATTTCACGAATACAGTCAGCAAAGTGCTGTGCACCACCATCACGTAAATCATCACGGTCTACTGACGTGATTACAACATAGCTTAGCTTCATGTCTTTAATAGTCAGCGCTAGCTTTTCTGGCTCAGCTGCGTCTGGCTTTAATGGACGGCCATGGGCAACATCACAGAACGGACAACGACGAGTACAAATAGCACCTAGGATCATGAAAGTCGCGGTACCATGGTTGAAACATTCAGATAGGTTAGGGCACGAAGCCTCTTCACACACTGAGTGTAAACCATGTTTACGCATCGCTTGTTTAATACCATCAATACGTTCAGTTGATTTTGGTAAGCGAATTTTTAGCCACTCTGGCTTACGCAGCATTTCGTTTTTTTCAGTAGGTAAAACTTTAACTGGGATCAGAGCCATTTTTTCTGCATCACGCAGTTTTACGCCTGGTTCCATTTTGACTGGTTTATTCATTCGTTTTCAAACCCTTCAGTGTGCTTAACCACAGTAGCATTAAGCTTTTTAATCATGTGTTTTACAAGCCCTGCACCTGCTTGCTCGAGGTTTTGCGGACCGTTAAGATCGGTTGTTTGCACCATGTTCATACCAGCATAGCCGCATGGATTAATACGTAAGAATGGACTTAGATCCATACTTACATTTAGTGCTAAACCGTGGAAAGAGCAACCGTGGCGAACGCGAAGGCCTAATGAGGCAACTTTGCTGTCGTTAACGTAAACACCGGGTGCGTCCGCTTTCGCGTAGGCATCAATGTCGTAGTCTTTTAACGTATCAATAATGCACTCTTCAAGCCAGGTTACCAGCTCCCTTACACCAATGTTTAAACGACGTAAGTTGAATAGCACATACATCATTTGTTGGCCTGGTCCGTGATAGGTCACTTGACCACCACGATCCACTTGGATCACTTCGATATCACCGGTATTTAATAAGTGCTCAGCTTTGCCTGCTTGGCCTTGCGTAAATACAGGCTCATGCTCTACAAGCCAAATTTCATCTGCTGTGTGCTCATCACGGGTGTCGGTAAAAGATTGCATTTTTTGCCAAATTGGCATGTAACGCTGACGACCTAGTTGACGAACGATTAATTCTCTTTCGCTCACGACTTACTCCGTAATCGGCCTATAGCATGTGACGTACGTCATCGATGTTGCTGATCACGTTATAAATTTCTTCAATGTGCTCTTTACTTGTAACCGTTGCTACAAGCGTTACAGATTCGTAATTACCTTTGCTGCTTGGTTTTACCTTTGGCGCATAATCGCCAGGTGCAATTGGTTGCAGCTTTTCTAGGATCTGATCTGTTAGATTTACGTTAGCTAAGCCCATGATTTTAAATGTGAATGGGCATGGGAAATCTAAATACTCATCAAACTTAGTATTTTTTACAGGTTGAACCACGACGGTGACTCCTCAAACAGTGAGTGTGCTTAATAGAGGTGTTCTCTGCCATTTCTTGGCGTTAAGCAAACTTAGATTACGACGCACTCGACCCAGCGCGACTGATATGGGGCGCATTCTATCATTTTTCAGACAAAAAAAAACGCCTTGCGGTGCAAGGCGTTTATAAACTTTATGTCCAGATTACTGAATTTGTAAACGTAGGTAATCGTAGATCTTGCTAAAGAAGCTGCCTTCTTCCACTTCTTCTAGTGTAACTAGTGGATATTGTGCAATTTCTTCACCTTCAAGCTGTAAGAATAGCGTGCCTACTTTAGTACCTTTTGCAAGCGGTGCTTCTAATGTTTTATCAAGCTCAAAGTTCGCCTTTAAATTTTTACGCTGACCACGTGGAATCGTAATTGGCGTATCTTCTAAGATACCTAACGATACGTTTTCTTTGTTACCCATCCAAATACGTTGCTCAGCAAAGCTATCGCCTGCTTTATATGGCGTGATTGTTTCGAAAAAGCGGAAACCGTAGTTTAATAGTTTTTTGCTTTCAACTTTACGAGCACGTTCGCTTTCTGTGCCCATTACTACCGCAATTAAACGCATGTCATCTTTAGTTGCAGAAGTTACTAAGCTATAACCCGCTTCTGATGTATGGCCAGTTTTAATACCGTCAACGTTCATGCTTTCATCCCATAACAATGAGTTACGGTTGTATTGCTTGATGCCGTTAAAAGTGAATGATTTTTTCGCGTATACTTCGTACTCATCTGGTACATCGCGAATAAGTGCAGCACCTAAAGTTGCCATATCACGTGGTGTCGTGAAGTGTTCGTTAGTATCTAAACCATGGCTATTTACGAAGTGACTGTTAGTCATGCCAAGCTTTTCAGCGTGGGCATTCATTAAATCAGCAAATGCGCTCTCACTACCGGCAATGTGTTCTGCCATTGCTACACAAGCATCGTTACCCGATTGAATAATAATACCGTGGTTAAGGTCATCAACACTGATCTGCTTACCGACTTCGATAAACATTTTTGATGATTCAGGGAAATTCTTTGCCCAGGCTTTTTCACTGACTGTAACCATATCAGTTGGTGCAATATTACCTGCTTTGATTTCAGTACCAATTACATAACTGGTCATCATTTTGGTTAAACTAGCGGGTGCTAATTTTGTATCTGCTTCGCCTTCGGCAATCACTTTACCTGTGGTGAAATCAACCAAGAAATAACCTTTCGCATTAACTTGAGGTGGGGCAGGGATAATTTGGGCTGTTGCAGTAAATACGCTAGCAGTGCAAACAAGGCCACAAACGCCACTTAAGATTTTATATTTTATAGATTTCATCGTACTCATTAATGGTTAAAGTTAAACATGTTGCGTTGACCTATTCTAAAGGTCTTACTCACTGTAAAGCAAGAACGCGTTCTGAAATTGGTTTTGTTTTAGCTTTTCTAAAACTGCTTGTGCTTCTGCTGCATCTTTTATTGGACCAAGACGTAATCGATAGATTCCATCTTTTTCAACAATGTTTGTTGGCACATGATATTGCTGACGAAGTTGAAACGCGAGGGCTTCAACATTAGCAAGAGTACTTCCCGCTGCAACCTGAATGTAGCTTAAACGAGGGGCAGAATTGGCAAGGGTAACAGCCTCAACCTTAACACGGGCTGTACCTTGTCGGTAATAACCTAATTTATAGGCCGCAGAATAAGATAAATCGATTATCCGGTCATCATGAAATGGGCCTCGGTCGTTTACACGAACAATTACTGATTTTCCGTTATCTAAATTTGTTACTCTGGCAAAGCTCGGTAGCGGCAGTGTTTTATGAGCTGCTGTCATCGCAAACATATCGTACACTTCGCCGTTTGAGGTGTGATAATTGTGAAACTTTCGACCATACCACGAAGCAATGCCTTCTTCAGAGTAGCCAGTTTCATCGAGCATCGGCGTGTAGCGTTTACCACGAACCTCGTAAGGACGGCTAGCGCTTGCGCTTTTAACAACCGGGGTGACTATGGCATCTTGCATTTCAAGTTCGGTTGGTTTTCTAAGCGGGGCTGCATCATGCTCCATAGCATAACGGCCTTGCTGAGATGAAGAGCTACATGCTGCTAGCAGCACAGAAAATAACGCTATAAGTAAGTAATTGACTCGCTGTGTCATTATTTTAAAAGCATCCTTTTATCGGTGGCGATAGACATGATAATGCCAAATCCGGCCATCAAGGTCACCATTGAGGTGCCACCATAGCTTATTAGAGGTAACGGAACACCTACTACAGGCAGTAAGCCCGAAACCATGCCAATATTTACAAATACATAAACAAAGAAGGTCAGTGTTAATGCGCCGGCAAGCAGTTTACCAAACGCATCTTGCGCATTGACCGCAATATATAAGCCACGGCCAATAATAAACAAGTACATACAAAGTAATAAACAAACCCCAAACAGGCCAAACTCTTCGCTCAGTACAGAAAAGATAAAATCGGTATGACGCTCAGGTAAAAACTCTAGTTGTGATTGTGTCCCTTGCAGCCAGCCTTTACCTTCAATGCCGCCAGAACCTATCGCAATTTTAGATTGAATAATGTGGTAACCCGAGCCAAGCGGATCGCTTTCAGGATCTAAAAAGGTCAGTACTCGTTGTTTTTGATAATCAAGCATCACGTAATGCCAAAACGGCCATGCTGCTAAACCAACAGTAGCAGATAAAAAGCCAATAAGGCGCCAACTTAGTCCAGATAAAAACAATACAAATATCCCTGAACTGGCAATCAAAATAGAGGTACCTAAGTCGGGTTGTTCTTTAATTAAAATGGTTGGCACCATTACAATCGCAAAGCCAATAATTAAATGAATGATTCTTGGCGGTAAATGGTTACGCCCGATATACCATGCAACCATCATTGGCACGGCTATTTTCATTAATTCTGACGGCTGGAAGCGGGTCACTCCTAAGTCAAGCCAACGCTGTGCACCTTTTGAACTAACCCCAAATAACAACACCCCAACCAGCATTAAAAGCCCCACGCAGTAGAGCGGAATAACCATACTCTTTAATGTGTTAGGCGAAAACTGGGCGAGTATAAACATACCTAGGATAGCGCCAAACATACGTGTTGCGTGGCGTATCATCATTGCAGAGTCTTGGCCGCTGGCACTGTATACAATAGCAAGGCTGGCTACCATCATCGTCATAAGGGCGATAAGAAGTGGTAAATCGAGGTGTAGGCGCTGCCAAATTGAGCGTTTTTTATTTAATGGGATCATGGCGCGTCACTTTGGGCTATTTGAATCGGGTTCGCTGAAAAGTAGTAATCCATTAATTGACGCGCAATAGGCGCACCAACTGTACTACCACCACCAGTGTTTTCAACCACCACAGAGACCACAATTTGTGGATCGTTATAGGGTGCAAAACCAACATAGATAGCGTTATCACGTTGGCGCTCTTTAAGTGATTTTGCGTCGTAACGCTCACCTTGAGCAATACTCACAACCTGAGCAGTACCTGTTTTACCTGCTGGGTCGTAATTCGCCCCTTTAAATGCTTTATGAGCAGTACCTGTGACTTTATGTACGGTGTTGTGCATCGCATCTAACGCAATTTGCCAATGATGTGGGTTTTTTAAAACTACAGGTGGTTTTTCATCATTATTAATTTGCGTTACTTCGTTTTCTTTTTTAGCGACTTGTACAAGGTGCGGAGGATGATCGAGCCCGCGGTTCACTAAGATGTTGGTTGCATTAGCTATTTGCATCGGCGTTGCGGTCCAATAACCTTGCCCGATACCTACAGAAATGGTGTCGCCGCGCCACCATGATTCTCTAAAGCGGGCTTCTTTCCATTCTCGCGATGGCATAATGGCAGATGTTTCTTCGTGAATATCGATTCCAGAGAGTTCGCCAAAGCCAAACTGCGTCATAAAGTCGCTGATTTTGGTGATCCCTAAACGGTAAGCAACATCGTAAAAATAGGTATCGCATGACTCTTCAATAGCACGATAAACATCAACATGACCATGGCCCCAACGTTTCCAGTCACGCCATTTGTGCTCCACGTTAGGAATTTGGAAAAAGCCTGGATCCCAAATTTGTGTTTGCTCGGTTACCAGTCCTTCTTCAAGAGCAAGGATCGACATATGAGGTTTTACTGTAGAGGCAGGTGCGTAACGGCCTTGCGTGGTTCGGTTAATTAGCGGTCGGTCTGGGTTTAACAACTTTTTGTAATCTGTGCTGCTGATACCATGGACAAATAAATTCGGGTCATAACTTGGGTTGGAGTAAAGTGCTAAAACGCCGCCATCTTTAGCATCAAGCACTACAATGGCACCACGCATATCTTTTAAGGCATGTTGAGCAATTTGTTGTAAGCCTATATCGAGAGTGAGTACTAAGTCGTGACCTGGCTCAGGTGGCGTGAGGCTTAAAGTACGGATAACTCGGCCACGGTTATTCACTTCAACGCGCTGCGAACCAACCACACCATGAAGGAGTTCTTCGTAATACTTTTCGATACCCAGCTTACCAATGTCGTGGGTTGCACGGTAGTTAGTTGCTTGGTCTTCTGCTTCCAGTTTGGTGAGTTCTTTTTTGTTGAGTTTGGCAACATAACCTAGGGCATGGGTAAGGGTATCACCATAAGGGTAATAGCGAGCTAAACGCGCTTCGATACTAAAGCCAGGAAACTTATGCTGATTAACCGAGAACTTTGCAACTTCGGTTTCGTCTAAACGGGCTTTTAATACTTGGCTTTTAAAGCGGCGATTGTGCTTAATGTCATCTAGAAAGTCAGCTTTTTGTTGCTCAGTTATTTTAATAACTTTTTCAACTTCGCTCAGTGCCTCTTCAAGGTTATCAACTTCCTCGGGTATTACTTCTAAATTATAAACTGGTTTGTTTTCAGCCAGTAATACGCCATTTCTGTCGTAAATAAGCCCACGGTTAGGGGCAATTGGAATAACTTTGATGCGGTTATCGTTCGAGCGGGTTTGATAATCTTGATGTTCGATAACTTGGATGTTGTATAGGTTAGATAACAACACACCAATTAACAGTGTAACAAACACAAAACCCACAAATGCTCGGCGAGCAAACAAGTTTGCTTCAGCCGAGTGGTCTCGAATCGTGGGTCTGTGTTTTCGCATTGGCTTTACTACTCGCGATGATAAGGGTGGTTGTTATTCAAGCTCCAGCCTCGGTATAGGCTTTCTGCAACAATGATGCGCACTAGCGGGTGCGGTAGTGTCAGGTTTGATAATGACCACTTTTGCTCAGACGCTGCAATACACTCAGGTGCTAAGCCTTCTGGCCCACCAATCAATAAGCTAACATCGCGACCATCAAGCTGCCACTTTTCCATACTTTTTGCCAGCTGATGGGTATCCATTGGTTTACCGGTCACCTCTAGCGTTACAATGCGGTTACCTTTAGGGATCGCAGCTAGGGTCTTTTCGCCTTCAAGTTGTAAAATACGTTTGATATCCGCATTTTTACCACGTTTACCTGCGGGGATTTCAATTAGCTCAAGAGGCATATCACGCGGGAAGCGACGTTGATATTCTGTGAATCCGGTTTCAACCCATGCTGGCATTTTGGTGCCAACAGCAATCAATTGTATTTTCAAAATGGTTACCTATGTCCTTGCTAAGGGTTAGCCCCAAAGTTTCTCTAGATCATAGAAATCGCGAGTTTGGTCTTGCATAACATGCACAACCACATCACCTAGGTCTACAAGCACCCATTCACCTTCGTTTTGGCCTTCGTAACCGAGAGGTTCTTCACCAGCATGGCGTGCTTCTTTAGCAACATGATCAGCAATAGATTGTACATGGCGTTTAGAGTTACCTGAGCACACTAACATGTAATCAGTAATGTCAGACTTACCACGAACATCAAGCTGTACCACATCACGGGCTTTCATATCGTCGACTTTATCAAGGGCAAATGCGAGTAGTTGTTTAGAATCCAAAGTGTTTTCTCAAAAATAAATAATCTTAATTTGTTATTTTATCACGCAGGCAGTATTTATTCATCTGTTTGGTAAAGATGATGCTGCGCAATATAGTGACTTACATTGGTAGGTAAAAGTTCCGCTATATCATTATTTAAATGCAGCTTTTTTCTGATTTCGCTTGAGGCGGCATTAACTTGTAAGCCATTTAAAAAGAATAACTTACCTGCAGGGGCTTGTTGTAGCTGGCTAAGTTGCTCTGTTACGGCATTCTCTTTATAAGCTGCAAGTTCACCAGATACTTGGCAGTGCTGCCCCGGACGCTGGTACACCACAATATGACAAAGTTTGACAATTTCTTGCCATTTAAACCATTTATCTAGGCTATTGAATGAGTCCATGCCGATTAAAAACATAATCGGCGCTGCTGGGTTTTCTGCACGAAGCTCTTCTAAACTCAGCAAAGAATAAGACGCACCTTCTCGGTTTAGTTCGCGGTAATCGATAGCAAAATGCGGATTGTCGTCAATCGCAAGTTTTAGCATGTTTATACGATGCTCATCACTTATTCCTGGCTTGGCTTTATGAGCAGGAATAGCACAAGGCATGAAGTAAAGGGTATCGAGTTGGCACTGCTGAACACACTGCTGGGCCATATTAATATGACCTAAGTGAATTGGATCAAAGGTGCCACCAAAAATAGCAATCATGAATTGTTACTCTTAGTCAAAGACCGGGTGGCAAGGTAAAGGTATCGCCACAGGTTGGCAAAATACTAAGCATATTTGCATTAATGCTTGGTAGGGGGCTATAAGGTTGCCTTGTTTATATGCGGCATCAAACTGAGCTAATTGTTTGGTAATTTGTTCGAGTACTTGGATGTTCAAGCGATTTAAGGCCTGTTGTACAACAGCTTGTTGGTTTTTCCAAATATTATACTTTTTGTATAAATCAGCCATATTGGCACCATTCAAGCGCCCGTGTTGCATAGCCAGTAAGTTAGCTGCTTCTTTATTGATGGCCCAAAAAATACTCATGGCTTCAGTGTTATCGGCAGCCAGTTTAGTCATTACTTTAACCGCTTGTTCGGCGTGGCCATTTAATAAAGCATCACTCAAATCAAAAATATCAAATTTTGACTGATTTAGTAGCCCTTGCATCACAGCTTGTTGGTCAATTAGCTCACTACCATAAAGCAAAGATAGCTTTTCTAACTCTTGATGACAGGCAAGTAAATTTCCTTCTGTGGCATCAATTAAGCTTTGTTTCGCGTTGTTATGAAGGTTTAAGTTTAAACGGTAGCATTGCTCATCTAACCAGCGGCTCAGGTGATTACCTGTTAATGGGTAACAAGGAACAAATAAGCCTTGCTTATCGAGGGCTTTAAACCAAGCACTGCGTTGAATATCTTGGCTGGCTTTGGCGCCTTTTAAAACCAAAATAGTATCGGGGTTAGCAAGCTCAACAAGCTGCTTAAAGATTTGGCTGCCTTGCGCACCAGGTTTTTGCTCGTTTAAATCAAACTCAATTAAGGTACGAGCGCTGAACAGTGACATACTTTGATATTGAGCAACAATTTCTTGCCAATCAAAACCCGGCATTAAGGTAAATTTGATTACCTCGTCAAAGCCTTGCTGTTTAGCTACTTGACGAATTTGCATGATGCACTGAGCAATTTGGTAAGGCTCTTCACCAAACACCATGTAAAAAGGCGCGAGGCCTTTTTTTAACTGGCTAGGAAGCTGGTTTGCATAACAACGCATTACAGTTGTGATAGCTCACGAACAATACGACGACTCGCTTGCTTACGAATTTCGCTTAATAGCAAATCAAGCTCTTTTGCTTTTGCAAGGGCATTGTCTGGGTCGTCTTGGTAGTTACGATACAATTCAAAGCTTTGATTAATCGCTTTTTGTCCAGGGCGCTTGAGGGTATAGCTTACGCTATAGGCAAGTTCATATTCAGCAACCTGACCATTATCAAATAATGACAAAATTTGACGCTCTAAGCGGTCTTTATGAATCTTTAACTCAGGGTGTTTACCAACTTGGTTAAGCTCAACTTTACTCGCAATCAGTTCTTTTTCGACTAATTCGAATAAGGCTGACTTTTCATCATCACCAACAAGGGTGAGTACTTTCAAGTCGTCAGGTAAGTTAGAGGCTTTCTTTAAGTGAAAGCCACAACTTGTCAGCAGTAAACAGACTAGCGCAAGGGCTAGTCCGTTTTTCAGTGCGTGAAGCGCTGCCATCTTAGTTAGCAACCACGTTAAGTAGTTTGCCAGGTACGTAAATTACTTTACGGATAGTCGCGCCTTCAGTGAACTTAGTCACGTTTTCTTCAGCAAATGCTAATGCTTCAACTTGCTCTTTGGTTGCATCAGCAGGCACTGTTAACTTAGCACGTAGCTTACCGTTAACTTGTACAATGATTAGCTTCTCATCTTCAACAAGTGCTGACTCATCAACTGTTGGCCATGCTGCATCTAAGATGTCGCCTTCTTTGCCAAGGTCTTGCCATAACTGGTGACACATGTGCGGTGTGATAGGCGCAAGCATGATAAGTAATGCTTCAAGTGCTTCATTAGCAATTGCCACATCTTGTTTATCAGCAAGTGGTGCCTTAAGTAACTTGTTCGAGATTTCCATGATAGCAGCGATTGCAGTGTTGAACGTTTGACGACGTTCAACGTCATCAGTCACTTTTGCAATTGCTTTATGAAGTTCACGACGAAGAACTTTTTGGTCGTTGTTTAATGCTGATTTATCAAGCGCTTGGTAGCCTACTGTTTCTACATCAACAGCATATTTCCAAATACGTTTTAAGAAACGCATTGCACCTTCAACACCTGAATCAGACCATTCAAGAGTTTGCTCTGGTGGTGCTGTAAACATCATGAATAAACGAACTGTATCTGCACCGTACTCGGCAATAACTTGTTGTGGGTCGATACCGTTGTTTTTCGATTTCGACATTTTGCTCATGCCCGCAGAGAATACCGGCTCGCCATCTTCTTTGTGCCACGCTTTAACAACACGACCTTTGTCGTCTGTTTCAGTTTGTACGTCTGTTGGTGAAATCCAGATATCACCGCCTTTCTCATCTTTACGATAGAAAGTATCAGCTAGTACCATGCCTTGACATAATAAGCGCTCAAATGGCTCATCTGAGTTTACTAAACCAAAGTCACGTAATAGTTTGTGGAAGAAACGCGAGTAAAGTAAGTGCAAGATTGCATGCTCAATACCACCAATGTATTGGTTTACTGGTAACCAGTAATTGGCAGCGCCTGGCTCGATCATGCCTTCGTCAAAACGTGGGCTACAGTAACGAGCGTAGTACCAAGACGATTCCATGAAGGTATCGAAGGTATCTGTTTCGTGGAATGCAGGCGCGCCATTTACCGTTGTTTTAGCCCACTCAGGATCAGCTTTGATTGGTGAAGTCACACCATTCATTACTACGTCTTCTGGTAAGCGAACCGGAAGCATGTCTTCTGTTGCTGCAAGCTCATCACCATTTTCGTCGCTAAGCATTGGGATTGGAGAGCCCCAGTAACGCTGACGGCTAACACCCCAGTCACGTAGACGGAAATTAACTTTACGCTCACCTACACCCAGCGCTTCTAGTTTGTCTGCAACGGCATTAAACGCTGCTTCAAATTCAAGGCCATCGAACTCACCCGAGTTAACTAACACGCCTTTTTCAGTGAATGCTTGGTTGTCTAAATCAACCGTTTCTTCAGAACCTGCAGCTGGCGCGATAACTTGAGCAATCTCAAGGCCATACGCTGTTGCAAACTCGTAGTCACGTTGGTCGTGCGCAGGAACAGCCATAACAGCGCCTGAGCCGTAATCCATTAATACGAAGTTAGCGACCCAAATTGGTACTTGCTTACCTGTTAATGGGTGAATTGCATAAAAGCCTGTTGCAATGCCTTTTTTGTCCATGGTCGCCATGTCTGCTTCTGCGATTTTCGTGTTTTTACACTCATCAACAAACATAGCTACAGCGTCGCTGTTTTTAGCAGCTTCTTGTGCAATTGGGTGACCGGCAGCAACTGCTACGTACGTCACACCCATGAAGGTATCTGGGCGCGTTGTATAAACACTGAATGTGTCTTCGTTATCAGCACGCTTAAATTCAATTTCTAAACCTTCAGAGCGACCAATCCAGTTGCGCTGCATGGTTTTAACTTGCTCAGGCCAGTGATCAAGTTTATCTAAATCGTCTAGTAGCTCTTGTGCGTAATCAGTGATTTTGATGAACCATTGTGGAATTTCTTTTTGCTCAACAATGGCACCTGAACGCCAACCACGACCATCAATAACTTGTTCGTTAGCGAGTACAGTTTGGTCAACTGGATCCCAGTTAACTGTTGACATCTTTTTGTAAACTAAGCCTTTTTCATAAAGCTTAGTGAAGAACCATTGTTCCCACTTGTAGTATTCTGGGTGACATGTTGCGATTTCACGATCCCAATCATAACCAAAGCCTAGTTGCTTTAACTGGTTACGCATGTAATCGATGTTTTCGTAAGTCCACTTAGCAGGGGCCGTGTTGTTTTTGATTGCTGCATTTTCAGCTGGTAGACCAAACGCATCCCAACCCATAGGTTGCATTACGTTTTTGCCTTGCAAGCGTTGGAAGCGTGATACTACGTCACCAATGGTGTAGTTACGAACGTGACCCATGTGGAGTCGGCCGCTTGGGTATGGGAACATAGATAGACAGTAATACTTTTCTTTGCTCTCATCTTCAGTGACTTTAAATACTTGGTTTTCTTCCCAATAGGCTTGTACTTTTGACTCAATGTCTTGCGGGTTATATTGCTCTTGCATCTACGATTCCAGACTTCTTGCAAATTAATAAAAAATTGTCGATAAGGATAACCCAAAATACATGCTAATCACAGCGGCAAATAGGCGCTTTTGTTAATTTTCCAAGGAAATATATTTTCAGGGCAGGTTAACCTATACTCAACTAGAATAATGGTTGATTTTTCATCATTTTTGAAGGAGTAAACGATGGCAGATTATAAATCTTGGCTTAGCGATTTAAGTGCATGGCTCAAAGATGTAAAAGATCATGAGCTAAAAGATGCAATGGAAAAATTTGTTGAATCAGAGCAAGCACTTAAAGACTTAGGACAAGAAAAGCTCAATCAGTATCGTGACTATCTACAACGCGATATCGACCACATTAAAGAAAACGACAGTCACTATGATTCACTCGCATGGCTCGAGCTTAAAGAGTCGCTTTGGTACGAGTTATCGCACATTGAAGATAAAACCCAGCTCGAATGGCAAGCCTTAAATCAAGATTTTCAACATAATGGTGTTTATCAAGAGGGAGAATGGATAGCCATGGGCACATTAGTATGTAAAAATTGTCAGCATAGTTACGATGTTTACCATGCTACGCAAATTACTCCTTGTACTGAATGTGGCGGTATTTATTTTCGCCGTAAGGCATTACAACCTTAATCAGTGACGCTGGCTTGTGCTGGGCGTTACCTATAATGCCCAGTCAAGACTGGGAATAAGAAGTTAGAATGACAAAAAAACTAATCCCACTACCTGTTTCTGCGTTAGCACCTGAGATTGCAGCAAGTCATGTTGCGACTTGTATGCAAAACCCATATCCAGAAGCGTTGCCATTTATTGGTCAGCAACGTGCACAAAGTGCCCTTGACTTTTCACTTGGAATGGAATTACCGGGTTACAATGTTTATGTCATGGGTGAAGCGGCTCATGGTCGTTACACCTTAGTAAAAGACAAACTCACAGCCCATTCAAAAGACCGCCCAACGCCTAATGAGTGGTTGTATGTTAACAACTATGATGACCACCGCGAGCCAATCGCGTTATTTATGCAAGCAGGTCAATCAAAGCAGTTAGCTGACGATATAGATTCATTTATCGACGAAGTACTCGATACATTCCCAGCAGCTTTTGATAACCCGGGTTATCAACGCAAGAAAAAATCAATCGACCGTGAGTTTACCGATACTTACGATGCGGCAATTACTGCTGTTGAAATTGCAGCTCTTGAGCAAAGTGTGGCACTGATTGAAGAAAATGGTGTTGTGGGATTTGCGCCTTTAGTGAATGGTAAACAATTGAGCGACAGTGAATTTTCAGCCCTTGATGAGCCATTGCGTATCGAATTTTATGAGGTTATCGAAAAGCTTGAAGACGCATTAATCGAAGCGCTGATTGAGCTTCCTCGCTGGAAACGAGAGTCATCTGAAAAACTACGTAACCTTAAAAAATCAACTGCTGAGCTTGCCACTAAGCCACTCATTAAAGCCCTTGAACATAAATACGCGACGCACATCGGTGTGTTGCGTTATTTAAAAGATATTCGTGAAGAAATCATCGATGCGGTACTTGAATGGCTCGACGATGATGAAAACGACGAAAATAAAGAAGACTTTGACCGTAAAGGGATGCTCACAGACTTCTTTGCGCCAAATATTCTAGTCGAATACAAAGAGGGCGATGCAGCCCCTGTGGTGTATGAGCCAAACCCGACCTTTGGCAATATTTTCGGCAAAATTGAATATGCGACCTCACAAGGCTCGCTTATCACCAGTTACCGCTCAATTCAGCCAGGTGCATTGCACCGTGCTAATGGTGGCTATTTGATTATGGATGCTGAAAAAGTCATGGCGAACCCGCAAGTGTGGGATGGCCTTAAGCTTTCTTTAAAAACGCATCAAATCAAAAACGACTTACCCTATCAAGACAGCTCTGTGGGAAGCAGCTTTACGTTACGTCCGCAGCTTATTCCTCTTGATGTAAAAATAGTGCTGCTAGGCTCTCGCGACCTTTATTACACCATAGGTGAATATGACGAAGAGTTTGCAGAGCTATTCCGTGTCCTTGCTGACTTTGACTATTACTTGCCAAGTAGCGATAAACTGCAATATCAGTTCATTACCAAGGTGACTGAATATTGTCAGCAAACACTTAATTGCACCGTAAATGAAGCTGCAATGGCAAGATTATTAAAGTTTAGTTATCGCCAAGCTGAGCACCATAACAAGCTCTCAGCTCGCTTTGCAGATGTATTAGAGTTAGTGGCAGAAGCCAGTTTTTATGCCAAACAAGATGGCCAAACCGTGATTGATGCTCATCACATAGATGAAGCCATTGTTGGTAAGCAATACCGCACAGGGCAAATTTCTGAAACCATGCTGAGTGATATCAAAGAGGGGCAAATTTTAATTGCAACCGAAGGTCACGCAGTGGGCAAAGTAAATGGCTTAACTGTGCTACATATTGGCGATACCTCATTTGGTACACCTGCACGCATAACAGCCACTGTATACGCAGGTGCAGATGGCGTAATTGACGTTGAACGTGAAGCCGAGCTGGGTAAAGCCATTCACTCAAAAGGGGTAATGCTATTAACTGGTTACTTAGGTAATAAGTATGCTCAGCAATTTAGCCTAACGCTCAGTGCCAATATCGCAATAGAGCAAAGCTATGGCTACATCGACGGTGATAGCGCCTCATTAGCAGAGCTGTGCGCGCTTATATCAGCCATTACGAACTTACCTATTAGCCAATCTATTGCACTGACAGGGTCAATTAACCAGCATGGTGATGTGCAATCAATTGGTGGCGTAAACGAGAAAATAGAAGGCTTCTTCAAGCTTTGTAAAATGCGTGGCTTAACCGGTGAGCAAGGGGTGATTATTCCTAAATCAAACCAAGTTAATTTAGTGCTTGATGACGAAGTACTCGATGCCGTTGAAAAAGGGCGCTTTAATATTTATGCCGTTGAAACGGTTGATCAAGCTCTCAGCTTATTAATGGATAAAGACGCAGGTGAAATGACCGCAGAAGGTTACCCTGAAGGCTCTATAAACGCGCTAGCCTTAGCAAGGCTTGCCAATATCGCCGATATCGTAAATGGCGACAATGATGATGAGAAGGACGCAGAATGATTAATTTAATACTTTTACTGATCATTGGTATTTTTTGTTTTTTAATCTTTAAAAACAGCAAAAAAGCGAAGCTTCAAGCCCTTGAAAATGAAAAACTCGCTGCGGACTTTTTAGCGAATAATAGTAAAGCTGACGATGTTCATGAAACCGCATCTGGGCTGCAATACAAAATTGAGCAAAGTTCTGGTAATGACACAAAGCCAAGTGCAACCAGTAAAGTAAAGGTTCACTATCACGGTACGCTTATGGATGGCAGTGTTTTTGACAGTTCAGTGGTAAGAAACTCACCAATTAGCTTTGGTTTAAACCAAGTCATTGCAGGCTGGACCGAAGGCTTACAACTCATGAGCGAAGGAGATAAATTTACCTTTTATATCCCGCCTCAGCTTGCTTACGGCCGTAAACGCGTCGGCAGCATTCCAGCAGGCTCGCTACTTATATTTGATGTAGAGTTGATAAAGATAGAATCTTAAATGTAAAAAGGCTTCATTATGAAGCCTTTTTTAATTGTTATTTCTTAATCCTTACAAATACACCCACAGCGCTCAGTAATATCACCACCGCCCATACTGGCCAATTGCCATATTGACTATAAATGCTATCGCCTTTAATTAACGTGATATTGGCCTCAAGTACATCCGCTTTAAATTGTGGCATAGCTAATTGTGATTTAGCGATAGGGTCGTAAACGGCGCTAATACCATTATTCGTCACGCGGATTAGCGGGCGCTGTAACTCTAAGGCGCGCATACGTGCTATTTGCATGTGCTGATGCGGGCCATGTGAGTCACCGAACCATGCATCGTTACTCACCGTGAATAAAATGTCGGAGTCACTGCGATAATTACCACGAACCAACTCAGAAAAGGCAATTTCATAGCAAATAGCCGGTAAAATATTTAAACCATTTGCGCGTAAATTGTTTTGCACTTCATCACCGCGAGTGAAGGATGACATAGGCAAATCAAACAGTGGCGCAATTGGGCGCAAGAAGTCCTGAAACGGCACAAATTCACCAATAGGTAATAACTGATGCTTTTGGTAGCGGTTTTTACCTAAATACTGATAATGACCTTCACTGTCATTGTGTTCTTTTTTACCCAGCACAATTAGCGTATTAAAAATGTTACGTGTGTCGTATTGGTAATCAACGATACCGGTAATAAGTGCTGTGTCATTAAACGTTGCAGCACTATCAAGGCCTGTTAAATACTCGGTTGATAATGCTTCAAGCTCCGGCACAGCAGCTTCTGGCCAAACAATTAAATCAGCATTCCAATGCAGGCGAGTCATATCTTGGTATTTGCTCATCGTCGTCCAAAACTCAGACGGCTCAAAGCGAAGATGCTGTTTAATATTACCCTGCACCAGTACAGTTTTAATGGTTTTATCTTGGTAGTGTAGCTGGCTGCTGCTTGTAATCGTATATAAGCCAGCTAATAGGGCTACAGAGGCGATAAGAGGTTTACCATCTTTATTTGCTAGGCGATATAAAGCAAATGCAATAAGCACGCATACCTGTGTAATACCAAACTCGCCAATTACTGGGGCTAAAAAATTGAGTGGGCTATCGGTTTGTGTGTAACCAAAGCTCAACCACGGAAAGCCTGTTAGCAATGTGCCACGTAAGTACTCTGTAGTAGCTACAGCGGCAAGTAACCAACATATAAAGCTGTATGGGCCTTTAGCAAGGCGTGTTGCCAGCCAAGTAGCTAATGCAGGATAAAGGGCTAAATAAGCACAAAGCATCACCATTAACGAAAGTGATGCGATTAATGGCATGCCACCAAAGGTCGCTATTGATACATGCACCCAGCTTATACCTGCACCAAACCAACCTAAACCAAATATAAAGCCATATTTAGCACTTTGCTTAGCGGCTAATTTACCGTTTGCGAGAGGGTTAATGCAGTAGAGTAGAGCACCAATGGAAAGAAAAGTTATAAACCATAGGTTATAGGGGGCGTAACTCAAGGTTAAAAAGAGGCCCGCAACAAGTGCGAGCCAGGCTTTTTTATCTTTTGCAAGGTGACTTAGGTTAGTTAGCAGTTTCTTCACTGTCGTTATCATCAGCCTTTGGAATGGTGACTTGCAATTGTAAGATACGGCGGTTATCTGCGTTAGTGACTTTAAATTGTAAGCCTTCTACCTCGATTGTTTCACCACGACTTGGCATGTGACCAAATGCATGTAAAACAATACCACCTATGGTGTCAGCATCTGAGGTGCTGTAACCGGTTTTAAAATACTCATTAAAGTCATCAACTTCAGTCAACGCTTGCACAGCGTAAACGTGTTTTGCAACTTGGCGAATATCTTGTAGGTCTTCACTTTCATCGTGCTCGTCTTCGATTTCACCCACGATGATTTCAAGAATATCTTCGATGGTCACAAGACCAGACACGCCACCATACTCATCAATAACAATCGCCATGTGGTAACGTTGTTGACGGAACTCATTAAGCAGAGTGTCTACACGTTTACTTTCAGGCACTACAACTGCAGGACGCAAATATTCACGTAAAGAAGGCAGTTGCTCATCTTTGTTGATGATCAGTGGTAATAAATCTTTTGCTAATAAAATACCTTCAACATGGTCTTTGTCTTCACATACCACAGGAAAACGTGAATGTGTTGAATCAACCATCATAGGTAATAGCTCTTCTAATGGTGTATCAACCTCTAAGGTTACCATTTGCGAGCGTGGGATCATGATGTCCCGCACTTTTAGCTCTGATACACCTAGCACCCCTTCAATCATATCTTTGGTTTCAGGGTCGATAAGGTCGCGTTCTTGCGCATCGGCAATTACTTCTACCAGCTCTTCTCTATTCTGGGGTTCCCCTTGCAACATTTGGGCTATGCGGCCCAGCCACGTTTTGCCAGAAGAACCCTGGCTAGTTTGCGAGTTGTCGTCGCTCATTGCGTCTAATTGCTCCGTTAATTTAAATATCGTCTCGATATGGGTCAGCGATGTTCAGATCGGCAAGTAATTGCTTTTCTATGCTTTCCATTTCAAGTGCATCTTCGTCCTTTATATGGTCAAATCCAAGTAAATGCAAGCATCCATGGATAACCATATGGGCAAAATGGTCGTGAAAGGTTTTTTCTTGCTCAATTGACTCGGCTAAAACAATAGCTGGGCAAATGATTAAATCACCCACTAAAGGTAACTCAATGCCCGGTGGTGCTTCAAATGGAAAAGATAAGACATTAGTCGGTTTATCTTTGCCACGGTAATCATTGTTGAGCTGCTGGCTTTGTGCTTCATCGCTGATCACTATAGTCAGCTCTGCATCTTCACGGTAGTTGCTGAGGGCTTTGTCAGCCCATAGCTGGAATTGTTCAAAGCTTGGTAAGTCGTTAAACTCACAGGCTATTTGTAAATCTAATTCGGTCACGAGTTTGCTTCTTGTTGGTTTGCTTGCGCTTCTTTCGCACGTTGCTTCTCTGCACGTTTTAAACGTTCTGCTTCATCGTTTCGCTCATAAGCTTCAACGATACGAGCAACAACCGGGTGGCGAACCACATCGTGTGATTGGAAGAAGTTAAAGCTAATTTCATCAACACCGTTTAATACTTCGATGGCATGACGTAGGCCTGAGCGGGCACCGCGTGGTAAATCGACTTGTGTAATATCACCGGTGATCACCGCTTTTGAATTAAAACCAATACGGGTTAAGAACATTTTCATTTGTTCAGCTGTGGTGTTTTGGCTTTCATCGAGAATAATAAACGCGTCATTTAGCGTACGACCACGCATGTAGGCAAGGGGCGCGACTTCAATCACGTTTTTCTCAATCAGCTTTTCTACACGCTCAAAACCCAGCATTTCAAATAATGCATCGTATAAAGGGCGTAAATACGGGTCGATTTTTTGGCTTAAGTCACCCGGCAAAAAGCCTAGTTTTTCACCAGCTTCAACTGCCGGACGAGTTAATAAAATACGGCGAATTTCTTGACGTTCTAAGGCATCAACAGCTGCAGCAACCGCTAAATAAGTTTTACCTGTGCCAGCAGGGCCAATACCAAAGGTAATATCGTGATGCAAAATATTTGCAACATACACGCCTTGATTATCATTGCGCGGTTTAATAACGCCACGGCGAGTTTTAATCACCATGTCTTTGCCATATACACCTGGGTTTTCATCTTGCTCAAGCGCATTTGATTCGCTAATTGCCAAATGTACGGCTTCAGGTTCAATCTCGCCAATCAGGCCGCGAATAGGTTGAGTTTCAATATAGAGGTTTTTTAGTATCTCAACAGCCGCTGCTGCAAGGTGCAGTTTACCAGTTACTCTGAAGAAATTATCACGGTGTGCAATCTCAACACCAAGGCGGCGTTCAATTTGCTTAATGTTTTCGTCAAACGGACCACATAAAGATGAAAGGCGTTTGTTGTCGGCGGGTTCTAAATAAATCTCTAATGTTTTTAACTGATTACTCAAAATTGCTTCCTATTGATGGGTGCAGGCTGTGCCTGCACCAAATGTCACCCTAAGGTACGAAAGTAGCAACGCCAATTTCGTTAGGGGCCGTAGCGGCCTCAGCTTCAGCAGCTTTATTTAAAATAGCTGAAGGTGCCACATCACGGCGTAAGTTCATTTCTGATTCTGTACGAATTAATTCACCACGTAAAGAGTTTGGCAATGCTTCTGTAATACGTACATCAACGAATTGACCGATCACTGAGTGAGGGCCTTCAAAGTTAACCACTCGGTTGTTCTCAGTACGGCCACGTAATTCCATTGGGTTCTTCTTAGAAGGACCTTCAACTAGGATACGCTGTTCGGTATCAAACATTTGGCGGCTGATTTGCTGCGCCATTTGCGTGATACGGTTTTGCAGAATGTATAAACGTTCTTTTTTCTCTTGCTCTGTTACGTCATCTGGTAAATCAGCAGCAGGGGTACCAGGGCGCGCACTGTAGATGAAGCTAAAGCTCATATCAAAACCAATGTCATTGATAAGGTTCATAGTTGCTTCAAAGTCCGCTTTGCTTTCGCCTGGGAAACCAATGATGAAGTCTGAAGACATGCTTAGGTTAGGGCGAATTTTACGTAACTTACGAATCGTAGATTTGTACTCGAGTGCAGTGTGACCACGTTTCATAAGGTTAAGAACACGGTCTGAACCACTTTGCACTGGTAAGTGTAGGTGGTCAACAAGCTCAGGTACGTCTGCGTACGCATCAATGATATCTGGCGTAAATTCTACTGGGTGCGATGTGGTATAACGAATGCGGTCAATACCGTCAATCGCAGCGACATAACGTAGTAAGTCAGAGAAGTAACAAATTTCACCGTCATGAGTTTCACCACGATATGCATTTACGTTTTGACCAAGTAGGTTTACTTCGCGAACACCTTGCTCTGCAAGTTGGGCAACTTCAAGTAATACGTCATCAAGTGGGCGGCTTACTTCTTCACCACGCGTGTAAGGTACTACGCAGAATGTACAGTATTTAGAGCAACCTTCCATAATTGATACAAACGCAGTAGGGCCTTCCGCTTTTGGCTCAGGTAAACGGTCGAACTTTTCAATCTCAGGGAATGAAACGTCAACTACCGAGCTGCTGTCACCACTTTGCACTTGCTTAATCATTTCTGGTAAGCGGTGTAATGTTTGCGGGCCAAAGATTACATCAACAAACGGTGCACGTTGACGAATTGAATCACCTTCTTGCGATGCAACACAGCCACCAACACCAATGATTAACTCTGGTTTGTCGTCTTTTAATAGTTTCCAACGGCCTAGCTGATGGAATACTTTCTCTTGTGCCTTTTCACGGATTGAACAGGTATTGAGTAAGATCACGTCAGCGTCTTCAGCTTCTTCAGTTAACTGATAGCCGTTAGTCGCATCTAGTAGATCAGCCATTTTCTGAGAGTCGTACTCGTTCATCTGACAACCCCAGGTTTTAATATGCAGCTTTTTACTCATTGAAATATAGCCTCGTTTTCAATTCGGTAGTGACACAAAAATGTGTTAGAAACAGGATTAAGTGGCAAGTATGCCGACTTAAAGGACGCGTATTTTAGCTGGATACCCGCACAGATCCAAGTATAGTTTTTATCTTTGTGGTGTGAAATCAAACAAGTCACTGTTTTGAAATTCATAAGCGGTAAATGCACTGACACGCAATATTGAATTACGTTACAATTTATCCCGTATTTAAATAGCCAAATGAGCGAATATTAAATGAATAAAAATAAGGTAATTGTTGTCGGTGGCGGCATGGTAGGTGCTGCTACTGCTGTAAAACTGGCCAAGCAGGGTAGGGATGTCACCGTTATCGAAAAGCACCTTATCGATGCTGATCATATTTTAAGCTCAGATAAGGTAGATATTCGCATTTCGGCTATTAATCGTTTTTCAGAAAATTTACTCGATGAGCTTGGTGCAATGCCGTTACTAAGACAAAATCGTATCGCACCTTATCAACAATTAGAGGCCTACCAGCAACAAGGCGAGAATTTATTGTTTGATTGCCATGAAATTGGCGAAACGCATTTAGGTCATTTAATCGAAAATAATTTAATTCAAGCAAGTCTTTGGCAGCAATTCGCCAAGTACAATATCGAAGTGATAGAGCAACTAACAGCCATTACGGATATTACTCAAACGGCTGATTCAATCACCTTACATTATGGCGATACTCAATATACCGCTGATTTAGTTGTTGCTGCAGATGGTGGACAGTCACAATTGCGAACTAAAGCTGGTTTAGGTGTAACGGGTTGGCAATATGGCCAGCATTGCATGGGCGTGTTAATCAAATTAGATGCCCCGCAGCAGGTAAAAACGTGGCAACAATTTACGCCAAGCGGCCCAGTAGCATTTTTACCGATGCAGGCGCCTTATGCTAATTTAATTTGTTATCACGATGCTGCGGTTTTAAAGCAGTGGCAAAAGTTGTCGAATGAGCAACTTAAAGCAAAACTCATTGAACATTTTCCTGAACTACCGGGCGACTTTGAATTACTTGAGCATGCTGTTTTTCCACTTGCACGCCAACACGCCAATGATTACTCGCACGGACGTTTAGTTTTAGTGGGTGATTCGGCGCACACAATTAACCCGCTTGCTGGGCAAGGTGTGAACCTAGGCTTTCAAGATGTTGTAGCACTGGCAGATATTTTGGCAGATCAACCTGATGTTGGTCAGCAAGCATTATTAAAGCGCTACGAGAAAAAACGCCGCCACGCTAATTTACTAATGATGAGCATGATGGATGCATGTTATTTTGGTTTTTCAAACGAGATTAAACCACTGAGCTGGGTGCGCAGTAAGTTTTTAAAGCTTGCTAATAACACAGGCCCTGCAAAGAACTGGGTTTTAAAATATGCGATTAGCGGGACATTAAGTTAAATTCATTGTTTTAAAAATTTAAATTTTGAAGTACAAGTGCCTAATAGCACTTGTACCTTACAGCTTACTTTTAATTCCAATTGCCACTTCTAGAGTACATATACTCCGCATCTGCACACCAATTTACATCAGCCCATGTGTAGTCTGTGTAATAAATTTTATCTACACATCCTCTTACTGAACTCTCAACTTTGTATACATCAACTAAACAAGTAGTGCCAGTACAATCAGCAACGCTTGCACTGTTGTAAGTACCGCTAAATACCCATTCAACGCGTGAAACTTCTTTAGAGGTATTAACCTTAAAAGCAACTTTCGGTGACCAGTTAGGATTTGTCTCACCACCAAAACAATGATTTTGGGTATAGTTATCGTAAGCCATTGTATCTACGTAGCACGATACAGAATTTGCAAAGGCATTTGTAGCAAATAGACCACTAACTAGCGTTAAAATTGTAAATAACTTTTTCATATAACTTTCCTTATTAGAATATAAGCTCGTTTTTTGAGCACTTTTAGAGTATCAATAAGGGTACCTTTGTCAATAAAAAGTTGCATAAAAGTTAATTTTTTTGATTCTTTCTTATTGGGAATATTTATTTAGTCAGAAATTAGAAGTCAGAAATTAGAAGTCAGAAATTAGAAGTCAGAAATTAGAAGTCAGAAATTAGAAGTCAGAAATTAGAAGTCAGAAATT